>NZ_JAQJIO010000039.1:0-401 GCF_027947415.1 Cobetia sp. MMG027 | reverse complement strand
CGGTGTTCGACATGATGCCGTGCACAGGCCTTGTCGAAAAGATGGCTTCCTGTCGGTTTCCGTTCACCGCCCGACGTGAAACGATCGGTGAAGCACTTTCCATTGTCTGTCAGCACCTTCTGAACCTTGAACGGTGCCTTGTCGATAACGCGATGGAAGAACTCCTCTGCGTCTTTCGCTGACTGGCTGGGGCGCACCTCAAGATAGACCCAGCGCGTGGCGCGGTCGATGGCCACGAACAGGTACCGCCGCTGGGTCTCATCGGGCATCTGCGGCAGGTACTTGATGTCGATATGCAGGTAGCCTGGCTCGTAGTCCCGAAATGTCTTGGGAGCCTGCTTGTTGTCCTCTTGGTCTTGGCGTGCCAGCTCGGCAAGCGTCGGCACCTGCCGTCTTTTCAG
>NZ_JAQJIO010000038.1:0-409 GCF_027947415.1 Cobetia sp. MMG027 | reverse complement strand
AGGGTCTCGGATGTTCAATTGACTAGAATAAGCTATCCTTTGCTTGCTGCCAGAGGGCTTCTTCGTCAGTTCGTTCAGGAGCATCGAGATGGACATCAAGCTTCATAAGCAAGCGACTACCACACCCAAGGTCCGTGCTGAGATCCAGGCCGCTCCTGCCCACATCCCGGACACGGTATTGGCGGAGCGATTTGGCGTGAGTGATATGACCATCCGCCGGTGGCGGCATCGAGACGACGTCTATGATCGTCCTCACACGCGTCATAACCTCCTGGCCACCCTCAACAGGGAGCAGGAAGAAGTGCTCATCGCCGCCAGAACGTTCCTTCGTCTGGGGCTGGATGATCTCCTCGTGGTGGCTCGTGAGTTTCTTCATCCGACCCTTTCCCGCGCAGCCTTGCACCGGATG
>NZ_JAQJIO010000037.1:0-413 GCF_027947415.1 Cobetia sp. MMG027 | reverse complement strand
TTGAAAAGACGGCAGGTGCCGACACTTGCCGAACTGGCACGCCAGGACCAAGAGGACAACAAGCAGGCTCCCAAGGCATTTCGGGACTACGAGCCAGGCTACCTGCATATCGACATCAAGTACCTGCCACAGATGCCCGATGAGACCCAGCGGCGGTACCTGTTCGTGGCCATCGACCGCGCCACGCGCTGGGTCTATCTTGAGGTGCGCTCCAGCCAGTCAGCGAAAGACGCAGAGGGGTTCTTCCATCGCGTTATCGACAAGGCACCGTTCAAGGTTCAGAAGGTGCTGACAGACAATGGAAAGTGCTTCACCGATCGTTTCACGTCGGGCGGTGAGCGTAAGCCGACAGGAAGCCATCTTTTCGACAAGGCCTGTGCACAGCATCATGTCGAACACCGGCTCATCCGTCC
>NZ_JAQJIO010000036.1:0-426 GCF_027947415.1 Cobetia sp. MMG027 | reverse complement strand
TCCTGGCCACAGGCAGTCAGCGAAAAGAGTATGCCCAAACTTAGCACCAAGTTAGCTAATAATTTCATACAACGTCCTTTGATTGAAATAGGATCTACTGTTTTGGCGTATGCTATTACACATAAAGATATCATCGGAGAACCTAAACGAAATATTCAAATTAAAGCCCCCTATATCCTACCTTGAAGTCTTGCTTTATCGAGACAATGCATAACTTGTGCTGGATACTCAATTCCCGCAACTTCATTTATTGTTTCAACAAGCCAATCATGGCGATGAGACGGTTGTTCGAAGGCTTCATAGAGTTGCGTCTCGTTACGTCGCAAGTCATCAATCAAGGCGTCAATGCGATTCATGCTGATAAGCGCTTGGGTTTGCCCATCATCACATTGAATCTCTTCAAAACGTGCAGGAATGTCGACAGGA
>NZ_JAQJIO010000035.1:0-428 GCF_027947415.1 Cobetia sp. MMG027 | reverse complement strand
CCCTGGCCACAGGCAGTCAGTGAAAAGAGCATGCCAATACTTAGCACCAAGTTAGCTAATAATTTCATACAACGTCCTTTGATTGAAAATAGGATCTACTGTTTTGGCATATTCTATTGCACATAAAGATACCATAGGATAACCTAAACGAGATATTAAAATCTAAAGCCCCCTATATCCTACCTTGAAGTTTTGCTTTATCGAGACAATGCATAACTTGTGCTGGATACTCACTTTCCGCGACTTCATTTATTGTTTCAACGAGCCAATCATGGCGATGAGACGGTTGCTCGAAGGCTTCATAGAGTTCCGTCTCGTTACGACGCAAGTCATCAATCAAGGCGTCAATGCGATTCATGCTGACAAGCGCTTGGGTTTGCCCATCATCACATTGAATCTCTTCAAAACGTGCAGGAAGGTCGACAGGG
>NZ_JAQJIO010000034.1:0-445 GCF_027947415.1 Cobetia sp. MMG027 | reverse complement strand
GCTCAGCGTCGCGGTGTCGACGCCGCCCTGGCCATCACTGACCTGATACACGACGGCAGTAACACGACTTTCGCCGTCAGCTAAATCGTCAAAATCTTCACCTGGATTGAAGGCATACCCCCCATCCCCCCCTATCGTGAATTGGCCGCCATTACTTCCCGTAACAGGCTGACCAATAGCAGCGGTACTGCCATCGACCTGACTGACAACGAGGTCATCTCTATCGTTACCACCATCTGCGTCATTCGCCAGAACATTGCCAATTGCCACGACATTCTCAGCGGTTTCCCTCTGATCATCCTGCGCGACCGGTGCGGTGTTGCTTGATGTCAGGATGAAGGTGTCGGTCACGGTGCCGCCATTGCCATCATCCGCGGTGACAGTGATCTCGAAGGGACCATTCTGCGAGGCATCCGGCGTCAGGGTGCCCGTGATACGTCCGGTG
>NZ_JAQJIO010000033.1:0-464 GCF_027947415.1 Cobetia sp. MMG027 | reverse complement strand
GAGCGTGTCTACTCCTTCCGTGACCAGTACCACCGCTGGGACCCCAAGAATCAGCGTCCGGAGCTGTGGAACATCTACAACTCCAAGATCAACAAGGGCGAGTCCATCCGCGTCTTCCCGCTCTCCAACTGGACCGAGCTGGACATCTGGCAGTACATCTACCTCGAGTCCATCAAGATCGTGCCGCTCTACTACTCCGCCGTGCGTCCGGTGGTGAAGCGTGATGGCCTCGACATCATGGTCGATGACGACCGTCTGCCGCTCAAGGACGGCGAAGTGCCGGAGATGAAGTCCGTGCGCTTCCGTACCCTGGGCTGCTACCCGCTGACCGGCGCCGTGGAATCCACCGCCGCGACCCTGCCGGAAATCATCCAGGAAATGCTGCTGACCCGTACCAGCGAGCGCTCTGGGCGTGCGATCGATCACGATCAGGCAGGCTCCATGGAGAAGAAGAAGCGCGAAGG
>NZ_JAQJIO010000032.1:0-482 GCF_027947415.1 Cobetia sp. MMG027 | reverse complement strand
TCGAAGGCGATGCTGTTGTCATCGGCGCTCGGTGAGGTGGCATCGATCACGATGGCCTGGGACACCGTATCGCCGTTGTTGCCGGCAGCATCCTGCACACGGAACTGTACGGTCGCGGACTCGGTGAGGCCGCTGTCGTAGCTGACCGCAGTGCCGGTCACGCTGCCCTCGGGGATATCGATCCAGGTGGTGCCATCGCTGCTGTACTGCAGGGTCTCGCCCTCGGCCAGCGGCGCATCCAGTGTGGCAGAGATCGTCAGGCCATCATTGTCGCTGGTGATGAAGTCGCCCGCGGTACCGGTGTCTTCACTGATGGCATCGATGGTGACGGTGGTGGTCGGCGCAGCGGTGTCTTTGACGCTATCCGCTGTGAAGCTGTTGTCGTTGCCGGCGTCGTCAGTGACCGTCAGGGTGGCGGTCAGCTCGCCCTCGGCGAGGCCAGACAGATTCTGGCCAGCGACAGTCAGAGTGGTGCCCAAGAT
>NZ_JAQJIO010000031.1:0-493 GCF_027947415.1 Cobetia sp. MMG027 | reverse complement strand
TTACCTGAAAACCTCTTTCACCGCTGGTAACGCCATGCGTCCCCGGCAGCGGATGCGTACTTTACGCATTCACCTCTGCAAGTGCAAGCGCTTTCTTCAAAAAGCATCCAGCCATGCAGTGTTCGGCGCTTTCGGCCGTCACGATTCAGGACGACATCATGGTAAAGAAGCGGGCCTGATTGATCGCTCTGATGATTCCCGAGAGTCACACCTGGAAAGAAAGGGGTGTGGATAACCTGACATGAGCCGCTCAATGAGAGTTTTCCACACCCTATTACCGAACTGAAACGAGACAATATCTTCACCCATGCGGTGTGAGCATCACCAGGACCGTGCGCCCTCCCCACTCGAAGCGTATGAAGACTTGTACATTTACCTGGCACGTCGAAGATCACCAAGATTCTGGTATCACATTCCAGTGCGCCATTTTTCTGTGCACCACCTCTCCAAGCACCACTTTTTCCGCGCACAAAGAGAACCGCCCCTGCAGCTG
>NZ_JAQJIO010000030.1:0-504 GCF_027947415.1 Cobetia sp. MMG027 | reverse complement strand
AATTTCAGGCGCCGTGAGATCACTGGTGGTGGTGCCGTCGGTCTCGAACGTATTGCCCGCCACATCGGTCACGGTCATCGAGACGGTGAGGGCGCCTGCTGTGAGGGCAGAGAGATCCAGGCCAGTCACCGAGAGCGCGCCGTCGGTGCCGACCGAGATGTTGCCAGCGTCGACGGTGTACTCATTGGCCGGCTCGGCGCTGTCCGTGATGGTGATCACGACATTGCTGCTGTCGAGGCCGGCCTCGATGCTGCCAGTCAGATCGACGGCGCTGATGTCTGCCAGATTGAGGAGGCCATCGCCACCATCGACGAAGGCGATGCTGCCCGTCGGGTCGGTGGTATCCACGGTGACGGCGCCCAGGTTCACGGCGTCGCTGACGTTGCCCGCGAGATCGGTCTGACGGATCTGCACAACGCCATCGGCGTAGACACCTTCGTCCAGCGTGAAAGTGGTGCCAGTGCGAGCATCCCAGGTGGTGCCGCCGTCGAGGGAGACTTCCCA